>JBGKMI010000002.1:0-13858 GCA_041330285.1 Collinsella sp.
GCGCGAGTGCCTGAACTCGGGCCAGACCTGCGTGGGGCCCGACTACGCGCTTGTGCACGAGGATGTGGCCGACGAGTTCGTGGAAGAATTGCAGCGGTGGATTCACGAGTACTACGGCGAGGACGTGCTGGCCAGCCCCGACTACCCTCACATGATCAACCAGAAGCACTTCGACATGGTGTGCCAGCTCATCGACGATCGCCCCCAGGGCACCCGTATCGCCTTCGGCGGCCGGCGCAACCCCACGACACTGCAGATCGAGCCCACCGTGGTGATCGGCGTGCGCATCGACGACCCGCTCATGAGCCAGGAGATCTTCGGCCCGGCGCTGCCCGTCATCACCTGGCGCGACCTGGACGAGGCCCTGGACATCGTGCGGTCGATCAAGCACCCGCTGGCCTGCTACATCTTCTCAGAGAGCCGCGCGTTCCAGCGGCGCATCCTAGATGCCGTGCGTTGCGGCGGGGCCACCATCAACGACGTGGTCATTCACGCGAGTAGCAACTCCATGGGCTTCGGCGGCGTGCAGAATTCCGGCATCGGCGCCTACCACGGCAAGGTGGGCTTCGACGCGTTCACCCACTACAAGTCCACCATGAAGAAGTCGACCCTCATCGAGACCGGCATTCGCAACCCACCCTTCAACGAGAAGAAGATGCGCCTGTTGAAGCTGGTCATGCCGGGGAAATAGACCATCCCGTTCCACTCCACCCCGCCGTAGGGGCTGACCTTGGTCAGCCCTCGCAAGCGGAGCAACCGCGGGGAGCCAAACGAACCGACATCCCCCTTAACTCAGCAAGCTAGAGGGAGTATTCCGACAAGAGAAGCCTGAGCTTTTCAGGATCTTCCAGGAGAACGAGATCCCCTTCGCGCCCATCGGCCACAAGACGGGAAACAAGGGCCGTGATGCGAGCCGTTTCCTGGGCTCGCCCTTCCGCTCGCCCTTCCTCCAAGCCTTCTTCACGGTAGAACTTCTTCGCCATACGGACGCGACGCTCAGCATTTTCCTCGACGGTACTTACGGATATCATCTCGCCCTTCACCCTCTCGTCGTTGTTTGCTTCCAAAACCAAGCGATCGATTTGCTTGACCAGCTCGTCGCCTTCCGTAACTATACCGCTTTCGATGTATTTTAAAAGCGCTCGCAAGCCCTCGTCTTCTTCTTGGGCCCATGCGCTTCCATTCAACACAAGCCATTTACACCGCATTTCCAAATGGCACTCTGGCATTTCTTCACACTGGGGCGCAACCGTATAAACGGGCAGCCCTGACCCCAAAGGATCATTCACACAAAGAAAAATTATATAGCTGAACGGCAGATCGCCGTATTCCATCCCTTTGCGCAGGAGATCGTAGTCGATGACCGACTGATAGTAGCGCAATCGACAGCCTATATAGAATTCTGTTTGGGCCTGCATCTCCACATCGAAGGATTTCCCGCCTCCTCTCGCGTACACATCAAGCCTTACGCCATGGCCCTGCAGGCCCGGCTGAATTGAGTGTTCCTCTGCTTCGAACTCGATACGATCTACTTCGATGCCAAGAATTCTCTCCACGAGCTTTTGACACACGTCTTCTTTCGAAACGACGTAATTGAACATTCGGGCATTACTAAATGCTACGAATTCTGTTGCTTCCTGTGCTGCCATTGCTTCCTCCGTATATCGCTTTGCGGGAGGCAAGCATGCCAGATCACGACCGCATCTATGACGCAAGAATGTCGCACTTTGTTCCTCGCGCCGACCCCCATAGGGTCGCAGGCTGAAGTAAGCCCTCATCGAGACCCTCCCTCTATACAGGTACCGATTCTGCCTCTCTCCAGAGCCAGCAGCTGTCTTTCATCTTCCCCCTCCTTGGGCTTCTTCACGCGAACCGCTCATAGGCTGACTCGATAACAGGTAAAATCGCCGGAGAGTGGTTTTCATCGAAGAACCGGGAGGAAAGAAATGGCCATCAAGACGGATGCTTACTATGCTTCTTGCACGTATGATTCCCCGGTGGGGATGCTGACGCTAGCGGCCAGCGAGGAAGGGCTGAAAGGGCTTTGGCTGAACGGTCAGAAGTATTTCGCCGGTACCCTGGACAGGCCGATGACAGAAGGCGCGAACGATCATCTCGATCAGGCGTCCCACTGGTTGGACGCCTATTTCGCCGGCGAGTCTCCTGCTATCGCCGCGCTTTCCCTGGCGCCGAACGGGAGCGGCTTTCAACAGGCCGTATGGAAGCTGCTCTGCGAAATACCGTCCGGCGAGGTACGCACTTACGGTGATCTGGCAAAGGATGTGGCGACGCATTTGGGCAAAGAGTCCATGAGCGCGCAAGCCGTCGGGGGCGCAGTGGGGCGCAACCCGATAAGCATCATCGTTCCCTGCCACCGCGTAGTAGGGGCCCATGAAAGCCTGACAGGGTATGCCGGGGGCATCAATCGCAAATTGTGGTTGCTCGAGCACGAGGGCGTCGATTGCAGCGGCTTCCACATTCCCGCTCACAGCACCGCGCCCTGAGGCGAGACAAGGAAACGATAGCGAATTTCTTCTCTGGCCGTGAGTCAGGGGGGGGGGCCGATTCTCCTGACTCCCAACGCCTACTACTCTGACCAGCGGTACAGGACGTTCCCGGCGCCTATCTCGAAGTGGCACTGGGCGATGCCGAGATCCATCTGGGTGAACGCGCCGCGCTTGGTGGATGCGCGCACCACCGGCACGTCGTTCTCTTCGCCGTCAAGCGAGAAGGAGAACTTCTGCTGGTTTAAGGCCGTGGGAGCAAGCAAGGCCGCGTCCACCCCGCGCTTGAACCATTCCGGCGCCCCGTCGTAGCCCGGGGCCACCTCCTGGGGCGCCTTCGACCGGTGCGGCACCCCCTGCGAGGCCCCATATCCGAGCGCTACCACAGCGGCCAGCTTCTGGCCTAGATCCACGTTGTAGGCGCGGTTCACCACCTTGTAGGTGCCCCCGACCCAGCAGCTGTTCAGCCCGAGCGACTGGGCCAATAGCACCAGCTGCTCGCCATAGTAGCCGACGATACCGTCGAGTTCCTTGCATTCAGGCCCCACAAGCGCCAGGTAGTTGCGCACGTTTGTGAAGTTCACAAGCCGCGCCTTAAAGCCAGTGAAAGCCCGCGGCTCGTCAAGTACGAGCTGAATATTCAGGTTCGCTTCCTCGTTCACCAGGGCGATGGCCTTCTGCAACACCTCCACCGCCTCGGACGCGAGGGGCTCGTCGGTATAGCTGCGCACAGCATGGCGCGCCTCGATCGCCTGCATCGGCGTGAGCTGTCCGGCGGAAAAGGGAAGGAGCGCACAGGGATCAGGTTGCAGAGCGGCCATGGAAGTCCTTTCAGCGAAGTTGCCGCGCCCAGCATAGCACAAGCAAGATGCGCCAAAAACGCAGAGGACGACTTAGAGGATACCCAGATAAAACTAGGGCCAATCCCAGTGGGACCGGAGCAGACCCTGAAAAATCGTCGACCGTGAAAACCCGCCATGGGTTGTTTCGGCTTGCGCACATGGACGATGGGCACGAGAACGGGCAGGCGTCCGTTCTCTTTTTGTTTTCACCCCCCCATCGAAAGGCTTTCCATGTCAGCATCAACAGATCAGGCGGCAGTCCTCTATCTTCGCATCACCTGCAGCGTCAACGGGATCTTCTACGCGTCGATGTACGCCCTCGATTCGTTTGCCCTGGCATCGGGCGCGCCGAAGCTGGCCCTTGCGAACTCTCTCATCGACGCCTTCATCATGAGGATGGGGCTAGCCTGGCTCCTGGCGGCCTCCTTGGGCTGCGGATTCATCGGAATCTATGTGGCGCAGGCAGCGGCGCCGGTTCCGCCCGCCCTCATCGGCTTCGCTTACCTCCGGCTATGGGCGAGAAGAAACTCGCCCGTGCATCAGTGAGTCAGAGGGCCGTCCCCCTGACTCACGCCAAGCAGCGGTCTTTCGCTCTCGAAACAATATCCGCGTCCAAAAAACGAACGACCCCGCCGGAAGGCGGGGTCGGGAAGTTCATGGAGCGGGCGACGGGACTCGAACCCGCGAATACAAGCTTGGGAAGCTGATTCCTTACCCGATCTTCCGCGACCTGAATTATCCGTCTGACCTCGCTGTTCTTAAAACCAACACTGTAATTCTAGCAAACGTACTGGACGAAATACTGGAAAAACGATTAGTTTTCCAACCAACAAACAATTCTACTCTGAAACACGAAAGTCGCCAAAATGGCGACTTTCGACACGTTATTTCTGGAGCGGGCGACGAGAATCGAACTCGCGTCAGATGCTTGGGAAGCATCGGTAATAACCATTATACGACGCCCGCATTGGCAAATCATTATAACTCTGCCGCCGTACATCCCACCGGTCAATTCAACGAAACCCCACGAGTCTCAGCTTAAACGGCGGCACGCAGAAAGCTCATATACCTAGATCCGATCCCGATGCCCGTGTTCGGAACATAACCGGCATATAGATCGAGGGTGTAGGCCGAGCTTGCGTGCCCCATGAGTACAGAGACCGTCTTGATGTTCTCTCCGTTGGCAAGGTTCAAAGTGGCGAATGTGTGCCTGAGTGCATAGGGTCTGATCCCTTCGAAGCCAGCTGCGCCTATGAAGCTGCGCCAATCCCTTAGCCAGGACTGATAGGTGCGCGGGATGACGTCTGGGCCGCACACCAGCATGGACATCGAGGGCTTGAGTCCCAGCGCCTTCATCTGGTTCGACTTGATGTCGATCCATGCCTTGACCTCGCCTGCCGTGTAAGCATCGATCGGCACCGACCTTCGCCCGGCATCCGACTTGGGGTAGCTCCTTATCGTCTTGCCGTCGCGGTCTAGGACGCTGACGATGTTGATTGAAGCTTCAGAGCCATCAAAGGCAATGTCTCCGACATGGATGGCGAGCATCTCTTCCGGGCGCATGCCCGTGTTCAAGAGCAGGAGCACGCTCACCTTGAAGTAGTCCAAGGGGAGCTTCTCGACCTCGCCTAAGAAGCGTCCGGCATCATCTGCCATAAGTGGGTCGATCAAAGGCTTGCTCTTCTTGAACACGCGGGTGAGGAACTTCGCCTTCGCGACGTTCTTCGTGATGTCATCTTTTTCCAGCGCGTAGTTCATGACCTCGCGGAGAAACTTGAGTATCTTCGACTGCATGTCGGGGCCTGCCACTTTTATGGGCTTGTACGGCTTCTTCAAGGTGCCGTGCTTCTTTGCCCACCTGACCGTCTTTCGGTTCTCCTCTTGCTTCGCCCTGCGCTCAAGCGCCCATTTCCTGGAGAGCTCGGGGACTTTGAGCAAGCATCTTTCGATGTCTTCTGCCGTCACCTTGCACATAGGGATATCGCCGATGACCTCGTCGATGTACTTCAGGAACAGGCGCTCATGTCTCACTACGCCATCGGTAATCGACCCGTTGCTGCGGATCTCTATGTAGCGGTCGATGTAGCTCCCTAAAGGCGTTACGCATTCGCCGGGCTTGCTCTTCCCATCACCGCTTCGAGTCCAGCCACGCAATTCAAGGGCTCGTTCAAGCTCTGCGTTCTTTTCATCCTCGAACGCGTCCATCTGGTCTTTCAGATCCTCCTTTTTGTTGAGCGCGAAAACGACGTGCGTGAGCTTCTTCTTTCCGTCGAAATAGGTGCGGTATTCCTCGGGGACGCGAATGGTCAACTGGTAGGCCGTCGTCCGCGAATCCTTGCGGCGACGGCGCGGCAGGCCCTTCTGCTTTCGCGCTTCGTCCAAGTCATATGGTTTGTCGCACCTTAGCTTCTTCGTCCCCAATTTCATCGACCGCCTTCCGGTTCTTGTTGAGGTAGTTGAGAAGCCCGAGTTTCGGGACGCACCACTTGATACCGATCCTGCAGCCCTGGATATCGCCCCTGTTCAGGAGCTTCCTGATCTCTTGCCCGGTCGAGCCGGTGAAGTCCGCGACCTGATCCGGGGTCATCATGTATGGGTAAGGCTCCAACATGAAAAGGTACAGGCCGTCGGGGTCGGCATCTCTTAAGCGCTGCTCGTCGAAGGGGACTTCCTCTATCTCATGTTCCATATCAGCCTCCTCTCGCCAAGGTGGCTTCCTGCCACAATCTTTTCCTTTGCTGAAATTTGAGACAACGATGCGAAAGCGCCGCTCGCATCGTTGACGTCTCGGGGTAGATATGCCTCGCGCCTGCGAGGCGGATGCGTATTCGAGTGTCAAGGTGCATGGCTAGGCGCACGTTTCCCAGATTGCGAAAACGAAGCGCTGTGTCGCCTCTCGAACACTAGTAAGAAAAGGGCCAGGAACTGGAAATATTCACCATGCCGGTGAAATAAATCACCCTGAAGGGGAAACAATCGCAAGAGCATCTATATCGCCTTTAGCCTAATAAATGTACCTATTGGATTTATGAGAAGGATGCGTTAGGTAGACGAGGATGGAGCTAATCGAGCTAATATCGATAAGGATTGATGAAGTCCGCTCGCAATGTGGCCAAGACATCACCGAGCTGGCGAGGCGCGCGGGCATCAAGAACAAGACCCTCTGGAAGACCCTTCACGGGAACCGAGAGATGAAGGCAGATGAGCTTGTCGCTCTCTGCTACGTCCTCAAGCTCGACTTCAACCATTTCATCAACGAGAAGATTCAGGAAGACCTCGATGCCAGATGCTGGAAGGCGATTCGGGATCTGAGCACGAATCCGCATAGCTTCGAGCGTTGATTCTCCTGTCGATACACAAATCTATTCGGGATGGTTCTATGAGCGAAGGCAGCCCCAAACAAGAAAAGAGGCAAATCCTGCCCCAGGATTATTACGACTCAAGGCAAGTCATGGCGCTGTTGAAACTGAGCAAGCAAAAATATTACGAGCTTGTCGAGAGAGAAGAGGACCCGTTGCCGATGCGGATGTATGGATGGTCTACAAGAGGAGCACTTGCGGAGCGCGGCGAGCTCATGGCATGGTTCAAGCGGAATACGCGCTTGGCACGCGATAGCAAGAGACGCGGAAAGAACTAACTTCCTGTTTTGACAAATACGATTCCAATAGAAACTTTCACTCTGAAAACATGCTACAATATCAGCATGAAAGTTTCTTATTTGACATACGAAGAGCTGTTGAGCGACATGCTGGAGCGAAAAGGCGGCGTTCTCACCGCGCGAGATGCCTCGGATGCCAACATTCCGAAGAAGGTCCTTTACCGCTTCATTCAGGAAAACGAGCTTGAGAAGGCCTCGCACGGGGTCTACGTGAGCCCAGACGAGATTCCTGACGAACTGTATCTGCTGCAGCAACGTTATCCCAAGATCATCTTCTCGCACCAGACGGCATTGTGGCTTCACGACCTCGCGGAGCGCGAGCCGCTCCCCATCTCGCTAACCGTCGATTCAAATTACAACGCAGGGTCTCTCTCCGACCAGGGGGTGAAGATCTACTACGTCAAACCCGATTGGTATGACATGGGATCATGCGAGGCGAAGTCTCCAGGCGGCCATCTTGTCAGGGCGTATGACAGAGAGCGCACCCTCTGCGACATGATTCGACGGCGGAAAGCGACGGATCCAGCTGCCTACAGGTACGCGCTTCGGCGCTATGCCGGATCGCCCGATAAGAACCTTCTGAACCTGAGCGAATACTCGCAGAGGATGGGGATCGAGCGCCAGGTGGCGCAGGCGATGGAGGTGCTTCTGTGATTAAGAACCCGAGACGGGTCAAGGACCTCATCAGGAACAAGGCGCAGGGGGATAGCACGAAGGCGCAGACTCTCCAAAGGCATTATGCGATGGAGCGCTTCCTGGAGCGCATATCCGTGTCTCGCTACCGCGACAACTTCATACTCAAGGGAGGAATGCTCGTCTCGTCCATGATCGGCATAGACCAGCGCTCGACCATGGACGTGGATGCCACGATGACGGGCCAGACCCTTTCACCCGCGAATGCGCTAAGGATTGTCGGCGAGATCGCCGCCATCGAGCTGGATGACGACATGACGTTCGAGGTCGGCGATCCACGAGAGATCATGAAGGACGCGGAATACGAAGGAGTTCAGATTCCCATACGCGCATACCTCGGGCGAATGGAGATAAAGCTCAAAATCGACATCTCGACAGGCGATGCCATCACGCCGTCCAAGATCGCTTTCCAGTTCCCCCTCATGCTTGAGGACAGGAAGATCGACATCTGGGCGTACAACTTGGAGACCGTGCTCGCCGAGAAGGCCGAGACCGTCATAGTCCGAGGCGTCCTCAACACCCGCATGCGCGATTTCTACGACATCTTCATGCTAACGACCGTGTATGACCCCATCGATGCCCCAGTCTTCCATGATGCTATTCGCGCCACTGCCGCGAATAGAGGACACAATGAGCATCTCCTGCGCGCAGGAGATGCCATGGAACGGATCGAGAGAAGCAGAGAGCTGTCGGGTCAATGGCAGAGGTATCTCGCAGGCAATCCCTTCGCTGTCAAAGCGAAGTGGGATGATGTCGTTTCATCTGTCAAAAAGCTTCTCATTATTGGAGAGCTTGTCTAATCTGCACAAAAAACGCCAAGAGTGGCTTTGGCGGGCACACCCCCGGCAATCAGAGACAACACCTAAAACATCAACTCAAAGGCTTTCGCATGATTTCATAAACCAGTTTGGCATCGTTTCCGACATCAATGGTCCCATGTCCAATCGTCTCGTATCCTCTGCGCTCGTAAAGGATGACTGCAGGGAGCGATGCATCCAAAACAGCATTGTCGTGATTCTCAGAGATTTGATCTTCTAGGCAGTCAAGGATGTATGTGCCATAGCCTTTTCCTTGGCAATCGGGCGAAACGTACACGCTTGTAATGTGATTATCGTCATAGCAGCCGGTTCCGACTATCCGATCACCCGCAACAAGAACGCCCATATTACCTGAAGCAATACCTTCAATTACGTGGTTTAGGTTATGTAAATCGCAGAAGAAATCGGCGACCTCTTGCGGATAGTACTTGGGATAAATTGTTTGTATAGTAGTTTGCAGAATATCCTGGATGGATTCCGCATCTGTTTCGGTGGCCTTGCGATACTCCATAAACTTCACTCCTGTTCGCTATTCGTACCGTCCACACACAGTACAACACTGGAGAACGTGGCCTTCCGCGGCTTTGAGAACCTTCCTCTTTCGAGCTGACGAGGGCAGATCGAGCTTGCAATCAAGCGCGTAAACCGTGAAGGCGTACGCGTGGCTTTTGCCCCTTGGCGGCTTGGGTCCGGCATAGCGGTGTATGCCATAAGCTTTCCCTTGAAAGGCATCGCCGAACGAAGACACCACCTTAGCCGCCGGGATGCCTTCGGGAATAACGGATGCGGCTGGTATGTTCCAGATGATCCAGTGGGTGAATCCCTCTATCGGATGGCTCATATCCTCCAGCGTAACCACAAGCGTTTGGGCTTTGGGCGAAAGACCCCCTATGACAAGCTCAGGTGATACATCCTCTCCGCGACCTGTGTGCTTGTCTTTGAACTTACCAGAAGAGTCGATTCCTTGGCACGTGATGTTGAGCGCCTCTATTCCCATGCGAAGCTATCTTTCCCTGCGCCAAGCTCGAAATGGAGCCGTACGATGCCCAGATCGACATCCGAATAGGCTCCTCCAAGGGAGGATATCCGAACAAGGGCCTTGCCATCCGAACTCTTTTCTCCTGTAAGATCTATCCTGAACTTCTGCTGGTTCATAGCAGTTGGGGCGAGGAGCGCCGCTTCCACACCTGCTCTGAACCATGTGGGTATTTCCTCGTTTTGAGGAACGGTACTCACCTCCTCAATGGATTTCGTTTTATGAGAACGGCCTTGGTCTTCGCCATAGCCGAGCGCGATGACGAGCGCCAGCTTCTCGCCAGGTTCCAGCATCTTCCTCACGAAGCGCTTCTTGAATGTGAGCGCGACCCAGCAGGTGTTGAGACCTTCTTCCTGCGCATGCAAAACCAGGCGCTCGCCGAAGTAGCCGCAACGCTCGTTCAAATCCTCTGCAGGAGCGCCTGCCAGCACGATGTAGTATTTCACGCCCTTGAACTTCCCGTAGTGCGCAAGCGTGGAATCAAACGCCTGTGGCTCGTCTGTGATCAGCTTGATTGACAGACAACCTTCCGCATTGCATACCGCAATCTCTTCTTCCAAACTGCGTACCACATCATCCGACAAAGGCTTGTCAATATATTCCCTCACCGAGTGGCGCGTCGCTATCGCCTCTTGCATACCCATGAGCATCACCCGTCCTTCCGCTTCAAAGCTTCGCTCGCCCAATCCCGAGGCTTCTCTACCCAAGCATCCGTCCTCAGCAGTTCCGTGAGCGGGTGCGCATCGAGCTTATCCATGAAAGCTTTTCCCGCCTCATCCAATATCCTCGTTATGCGCCACTCGCTGTCGTCCAGCTGCGAGCAGCCTACGAATACATCCTCTGCGATCTTTGAGCCACTGAAGGCGAAGGCATCGGGATCGAGGGCACGAAAGGCGTCGCCTAAAGAGATACGATCGATTGGGCGGGCAAGCGCGAAGCCCCCATCGCGACCCGCGCGCGACTCGACCAATCCTGCCAAGACGAGCTTCCGCAGCGTCTTTTTCAAGTAAGAGTCCGATACGCCCATGAGCTCGCTCAAGGTCTCGCTGCCCACAGCGCGTCCATCCTTTTGGAGTGACAGCATGAGCAGGCACACCACCCCCTGCTCGAAACTCTGGTTGATGCGCACTGATTGACCTCCCGTTGCTTGCATTATCATAGATATTTTATATCCATGGATATTGATTATAAATGAAAAAGCAGACCGTCCCACAACAAACCTTGCAGAACTTCCCAGAACCTACGCACGCCGTTCTCGTAAGTAATCGCTTTGCCTCCCCGCTATAAAGCAAATAAGCGGCGGGGAGATGCAGGTCGCCCGAAACACAACTAACTCGGACCCCCTCAGGGCTTGGCTCGAAAGACATGCGCCCCGCCGCCATCAAATGGCAAACAAGGAGCGCATCGTATGTTCAACCTCACACCGGCAACCCAAGAGGAGCACGACTCGCTCGTCGAGAAGTGCCAGAAGAACGGATGGCTCAAGCGAGGCGGATTCGATTGGCAAGATGATCCGTGGCTCGAAGAGTATCCATACGAGTTCTCCCGCGCTTCAACGATCAAAGACCTCGCCGACTTCTTCTCAAACGGCAACTGGGCGATACGCCAAGGCGTGCTCTTCGGTGACCTTGCTTTCATCCAGCAGGTCAACGGGGGCGACGAATGGTGGACGCTGAAGAGATGCCCTGATGGGTCATGGCTTGCTTTCGAGAGCTATACCATGAGCTACATCCTGCCCGACATGAGCCGTTTCACGCAAGCGATCGCGAGCATGCAGCTGGCAACGCCGGACGAGTGCAAGCGCCTCGAATACTCGCTGCCGAAGACCTCTCTCGTTTGGGACGGAGAGGCCTTTCCCAACGATTCGAGCGGCTACGTCAGGGCACGAGGCGAGAATTTCGAGCTAGAAGTCGTTGCAAGCCGAATAGGGCGCGGCGTCTCGATGACGGCCCAGGAGGATCTGCTCGAAGGCCTCGATTCAGAGAACTTCGACACATTGATAGAGCAGCTAAGAGCAGCGGTCGAGAAGGCAGATCAGTACGAGAAGGACGCGATGGTCCCGGACGCCCAAGGGCTGTCTGACAAAGCAAGGCATGCCGTCATCGCATCTGAGAACCAAGCGCGAACTGGGCATGCGGAGCAGACGCATGAAAACGAAAGATAGATCAGGGGGCGAACATCATGGCAAGTGACTATGGCGACGAGGCGGGAGAGAAGCTCTTCGACTGGATGCTCAGGATGGGCCAAGACGCAAGCCAGGACGCTATCCGGGCGAGCGCCGAGAGGCTCAAAAGCGCCATCAGAAACCTTAGAGGCCAGATCGATGAGCCCCTAGCAGAAGCGGAGCGCGAGGGCGTGCGTGAATACGCGCGGCTGAACCTCTCCGAATTCGAGGAGCTGCCCGACTACGCGAGCCTGCGCGAGATCATCGAAACCCGGCTCGACACTGCCGCGATCGAGCACGACATCGCGAGCATCGATGGGCACGACCACCTCATCTTCAGGGTGGAAGATGCCCCCGAGGTGGACGAGGCCTTCAAGGAGCTCGAATGCGATGCCGACGCGGCATGCGAGCGCGCCGTGAAGGAACGCGGGCGCGACCTGAACGCGGAGCGCGACGCAGAGCCCCTTGAGCAGAAGGCAGCTGCGGCCCGCGAGGCCAGCCAGGCGCATCAGGCAGCGGGCAAGGCCGAGCACGAGATGGAGCGCATCGAGGTGAAGGCCCGATGAGGCGAGAGCTTCTCGCCATCGGGCTCATATCCCTCGCACTGTTCGTTCTTGGCAACATCTGCACGGGGCTCGTCATGGAGGCGGGAAATACTCAGTTGGATCTTACCCACGCCTTCATCGGTCGGTTATCGCAAGCTCGGGTGCTCTATTTTGAACCCCTCCCCTTGAGCGTCGGTGCGGCGTGCGCGTGCGCCGTATGGCTCGTATGGGTGCGATGGTGGGAACGGCGCGGAAGCTACCGCAAGGGCGAGGAGCATGGTAGCGCCCGCTGGGCCACGGCCAGCGAGATGGTGGCCTTCTCCGATAAGGGGAACCCCGACAACAACATCATCCTCACGGCATCCGCGCGCAAGCGCCTGGAGGACACCGCTCACGACCAGAGGACGGAGACGAACAACAACGTCCTCGTCGTCGGAGGGCCCGGCACCGGAAAGACGCGCTACTACGTGAAACCCAACCTCATGCAGGCCAACGCGAGCTTCTTCATAACGGATCCCAAAGGAACGCTGATCCACGATATGGGATGGGTCCTCGAATGGCTGGGATACGAGATCAAGACGTTCGACACTGTGGACTTCTCGCGCTCCATGCACTTCAACCCCATCGCCTATATCAAGGACGAGGCGGGACTCCTGCGCTTCGTTGAATGCCTCATCAGGAACACCACAGCAGAGGGCAAGAGCGCGACAGACCCTTTCTGGGTGAACGCCGAGAAGCTCCTCTATACGGCCCTTGTGACATACCTCCTCGACCATTGTCCCGAGGAGGACAGGAACATACCTGGCCTTCTCTCCCTTCTCGCATTGGCGGATGCCCGTGAGGATGACGAAGGTTACCTGAGTCCGCTCGACATGCTTTTTAAAGAGCTCGAAACAGGGCGTCGCCTCATGAAGGTGTCCGAAGGTAGCACATTCGATCCGAGCTCCCGGGCATTCACCACGGATGCGGGCGATTGGGCGTGGGTCAAGGTGGCGGAGCCCGTGCGACCCGAGGACGACTTCGCCTTATCGAGCTACAAACAGTTCAAGGTGGCTGCGGGCAAGACCCTCAAATCCATCATGATCTCGTGCAACGTTCGCATGAAGCCCTTCGACATCGCCGAGATGCGCGAGCTTCTCCGCTTTGACGAGATTGGCCCTCGACCACATGGGTGACGCGAATGCGAAGGTCGCCGTGTTCGCGTCGATGTCGGACACAGACTCCACCTTCGACTTCGTGTTCGCGCTCCTCATGCAACAAGCGCTCGACACCCTCTGCGAGTGCGCGCTCAAGCGCTTCGCGGGGCGGCTTCCGAGATGCGTGCACTTTGTTTTCGACGAGTTCGCGAACATCGGCACCATCCCCGACTTCGAGCGGATGATCACGGTCACCCGGAGCCGCAACATCGCCGTGTCCATGATCTGCCAATCCCTCTCGCAGCTCGACGAGAACTACGGCGAGAACAACGCGGCGACGATCGTGAACGCCTGCGACACGATGCTCTACCTGGGCGGCAAGTCGGCGGATACCAACCAGAAGATCGCGGAGATGATCGGCAAGCAGACGGTCGCGAACGTCTCCGTGAACGACTCTCGCGG